>NZ_JBHZOP010000117.1:0-30062 GCF_042787595.1 Stenotrophomonas sp. YIM B13575
GTGCCGGCCGCTGGCCGGCAACCATTCTGCCCTCAGGGTTCGCGGAGTCTGCCGGCCAGCGGCCGGCACTACCCCATCGTGATCAACGATGCCGTATCGGCGTCACGCTCTGTATCCGGCCGTTGTTGCTCATCATGCACAGGAAACGGCCATCGGGATAATCGATGATCAGTTCCTGGTAATCGGTTCCGACCGGTACTTGGGTCACGAGCGTGCCCTGCGCGCCTTTGCTTGCGTTGCACGAACCGAGCGCGGTATCGCCCGCTGGCGCGTTGGCTGCAGCCTTGGACATGTTGCGGAACGTCGCACGGCAGCCACCGTTGACCCACACCGAATGCCGCGACAGGCCCCAGTTGCTGCCCTGCTCGCAACGGGTACGGCTGAACTGGCGCACGATCTCCACAGTGCCACGCGTGTCCATGTCACAGGACACCTGGCGCTGGTCGGTGGATTCGCAGGTCACTTCCCGTGGCAGCGCCGCATCGTCATCGCGATTCTGATCCCGGTGGTGCCTGCCCCCTTCTGCGGCCGCAGGCGTACCGCCGCCGCTGACCTGGCAAATACCGTTGGCGCCGCCGCGTCCGGTGTAACTGACCTGCGGTGTGCCGTCGTCGCCGGTGCTGATCGAAAGCGTGGTGCCGCTGTTGGCATCGCGCGCCTCGACGCAGCGATCATTGAAGCGCTTGAGTGTGGTCTCGCGGCCCTGCACGTAGACCGGCCCGCCTTCGTCGGCGTGCACGTCGATGCCACCCGGGCAACTGGCGTTGAAGAACGGCACAGCGGCCATTGCTGGAGCTGCGAAGGCGCTGGCGAGCAGCGCGATGGTCAACGACAGGCGGTGGTGGCGCATGGTCGGCTTCCTGGCAAGAGGTGTGCGGTGGCCACCAGTATGGGGGCTGCCGGAGTTGCTCTGTCGTGAGGAACATCAAGCCACCGGTCACCGGCCGCAGACCACCGCAAGCGGGCCAGCGCTATCATCGGTGGTATCACACGGACGTCCGGTACACACACATGACCGCCCTGCCCTTCGACCACGCGCAGCAGCAGCTGCTTGCGCTGCAGCAACGCATCCATGCGTTCAATCTGGACTGCGCGGCCGAGCATGAACTGGACATCCAGGACCCGGCAGGCCCGCTGTGGGCGGCGCTGCAGGAACGGGTGACCGTGGCGCCGTTGTACGGCGGCCTGCACATGGAGTTCTTCGGCAACCCATGGGAGGAGCCATTCGCGTGGATGCTGGCCTGCCTGTCCGACCAACGCGTGGCCGATGCGATCATGTCGCTGTCGTTCACCGGACCAGACGAAGGGGCCAATGGCACGCGTGAGTGGGAGTTCACTACCCTGCTGGACAGCGATGTGCGTTTCCCACGCCTGCGCTCGTTATCGATCTCCCCCACCGCACCGGCCGACCACAACATGTCGCTGGTGCAGCGCGCGGGCACCATCATGGAAGAAGACGGCGAGATCGCCCGCTTCGTTTCCAAGGCACCGCACCTGAGCGAATTGGTGGTGCCGAACGCGCCGGACGCCGCGTTCTTCGAGGTGCCGCTGCCGCACCTGCACAGCCTGCACATCGGCGGCGGCTCGGACACCCAGCGCTTCATCGACAACATTGCCGCATCACGCAACCTGCCTGCCTTGGGCCTGCTGGATTTCAGCGAATCGACGGAACTGCAGTTCGCCTGGACCGACGTGCGCGAGGCTGATGCGGTCACGTCTTTCGCGGCCTATGAGCGCTTGTTCTCCAGCGACGCCTTCGCCGCCGTGCACACCTTTCGGCTGCGAAACAGCGCGCTGACGCTGGAACAGCTGCAGTCACTGCAGGCCATGCGCCCACGGTTGTCGTTCATGGTCATCCAGGCAGCGACAGGGGGCTATGTCAGTCATTTCGCCAAGGGTGTGTTCCCGTGGCGGCACCTGGTGCCGGGTGATTCGGGGCAGCGTTGATCGCCGCGCGGGTGCGTATGATGGTTGAGTGGTCTGCTTCGGGACGCGGTTAAGTTGGCTTGACACGCCACGCCGGCTTTACGCCGCAAGATTGCGGCGCTACGGCCTGTTTCAGGCTCCAATAGCACGCCGCGCAGAATGTCGTTTGTGCCTTGGGATTGGCCACGACAAGCCAATTGCGATAATTCATTTTTCCTTTCAAACAGCGCGATGCCATCGGAACAATCGACTGGCAGCGCGTGATTCTGCGTGCGCATGATGAATTGCCACCGAAAACCAGTGGCCGGGACTTCCAAGCCCGTGCAATCGAAGCTGTTTACGCTTGTCAGCCGGCGTCGCCTCTTGCGGGTGGCGCCGGCTGGCAATCCGTCTGCTGCCTTATGGCGGGCGGTGCGTGGGGGCCTTGCGCCCGCCGGCTCATCGATTCCCGGTCTTGGAAGCCACGCATCGTCCGCCACCCTCTGCGGGTGGCGCCTCTGTTGCGCATGAGGATGTCCAATGACCGCACCCTGCTACCCCTATCTGCTTGCCACCCTGGGCGATGCCGCCGAGCGCCTGCCCCGAGAACTGGCCGAGCCTCTGGAAGCTGCGCTTTCCGCTGCCGTTGATCTGCCCGAGCCGATCACGCTGGTGGGCTGCCTGCAGCGCATCCGCAGCGGCGACGCCGCCGATGGTCAACCGTGGAAGGGCCCCGTGCCCAGCCCAGGCCAGGGCGTGACAGGCCAGGGCGTGACCCGTGCGCGTACCGACCGCGCCGCCGCCGGCCTGATCACCCTGCTGGAGGTATTCCACGCCGCCGAGCGCGTGCGGGTGGATGGCGACGAGAAGGACGACATCGGCGACGGCGCGCGCGAAGGCCTGCTGCTGGCCTGCCGTGGGCTGGCGAGTATGTGGAGCTGCAGGCGCGGCTGTGAGATTGCGCAGCTCGCACGTTCAGCACCGTGGATCGAACGAACTGTCGCCCGTCCCAACGCCCGGTGGTTATTGGGATGGGCGTGGGGAAAAGTAACATTGCTGGAATACAGGCCCACGTCGAGCACGCACCCATTACTCCATTATCGATATAGGCCGACTGCAGCGCCCCGGTCAATCTCCCCTCAGGCACCCATAGAGAGGCCCGCCGCGCAAGCTGTCGCATTCTGCACGGAAACTGCACGGCAAGAGCGCTTGAGACTGCCACGCAGGCGTCCTTGGAAAAGGCACTCGAATTTTGAGAAGAGAGGGAAATTCTGACGGATTTGGCCGGCAATATGCGGCCGCCGACACTGTACGCACTGGGCTGCCAGCTGTCCGGATACCCTCCTCACGGAATTTGCGGCCGCACAACCACATGAGATGATGGAAATTCAGTCGCACATATAAAGTTGAACAATGAAAATCGCAACTGGACCTCTGCTTCTATGCATATTCATCTTGGCATGCATGCCAGCGTGCAACCCTACGAACAGAAAATTCAGCAATGACCACCTCACGGAAAAATTGATCTCATCTGAACAAAAGACTATGGGTTCCGTGGGCACAGGCGAAGACATGACCGCTGACAATGACGCCACGATGGACTTTTTCAGCGATGAAGAATCTCTGGACGCCGCCAAGATATTCTATAGATACAACAGATCCATGCTTAAGGATTTCCTTGGACAAATGCCGAAAGATTGGCGGACCGCCAAGAGAAAAGACCAGCAAGAGTGGAACAGATCGATAAATGATAAATGCGGCACTGTTGGCGGCGCGCAGTACAGATCAAAAACAATTGGTGAACGCACCGACACCCTCAACTGCCATTCAAACGCCATCGGGTTGAGAGCGCTTCGCCTTGTTCTGGAGGCCGCTCGCATCGACCGTGAACGCTGGCAGCAAGGCCAACCATAGCGCCGACCGGACACGCGATCTCGCTAAATTTCATACATATACATTGCGCCCAACAATCGCTCCAGCAATACCCACGATCATTGATGAAAATCCAGGCAATAGCTCGAACCTCGATTCTGGCGGGATTCTGCTTCATCGCTGCTGACTTTGCCGATGCGACCCCGCTTGGAACAGCGAGAGAGGCACAGGTCGTCCTTGTCGATGGTATTCCGGCAATCTGCGTCCCAAGCAAGAGCAAAACTTCATTTGCAGTTGGCCGCCTGATGATCCACGAGAGCCGCGCACCAGGTGGAACCTGGGCTATTGAGCTGGCAGCGGGTGCCAAGCCCCTGACACTCATGCCGGGTGATTGCATGTCATACGGAAAGGTGCCTGATGGCTATATTCCAGTATCCACCAACGAAAGCGCGCTCAATCCAACGCTTTCACTGAACAGGACGTACGTATTCAGTATGGATACCGCTCGCAGGGTTGAGAGCGTTCTTCAGACCCGCTTTTATTCCACCGTGTTCTGCATCAAGACAGGAGGGAGCGGAACGCTTGCAGTTCATAAAGGGCAGGCCTGCGTCGGCAATCACTGAAGCGGCGTGAAGCGGCAGGCGTCACCACATCGTGGGAGATCCTGCGTACCACCGAGCGCGTTCGTGTGGATGCCGCCGAGAAGGACGACATCGGCGACGGCACGCGCGAAGGCCTCCTGCTGGCCTGCCGAGGGCTGGCGAAGTATGTGGAGCTGCGACTGCATGCAGCGTGAGCTGCGCCGCCCCGCCGCTGATTTTGCTGACTTGGCAAATAGTGATGGCGCTTTATATGCGTTTATCCAGCCAATTCCGAGCACTACCTTAGGCTCATCGATCCCCTTCTGGAGAATCCCATGAGCAAGCGCAATGCCGTTTTCCCGGCCGGCCGGCAGGACCTGTACACCTCGCAGACCTATTCGGCTGCGATCCAGTCGGGTGACCTGCTGTTCGTGTCCGGCCAGGTGGGCAGCCGCAGCGACGGGACACCGGATCCCGACTTCGAGGCGCAGGTCCGCCTGGCCTTCGCGAACTTGGAGGCAATCCTGAATGCCGGTGGTTGCGGGCTTGACGACATCGTCGACGTGACCACCTTCCATACGGACCCGCAGAACCAGTTCGGAACCGTCATGACCGTAAAGAGCGAGGTCTTTCCCGAGAAGCCCTATCCCAACTGGACGGCAGTAGGCGTCAACTGGCTTGCCGGATTCGACTTCGAGATCAAGGTGATCGCCCGCATTCCGGGCTGAGCATGCCGCCTCCGGGAGATCGTGTGCGCGAGCGCGTGCCGCTCAGGCAGCGCTGGCGTGCAGTTGCACGCCAAGTGCACGCGCCACCTTGAGGATGGTCGCGAAATCAGGACTCCGCGCGCCGGACAGCGCCCGATAGGCACGCGCGGTATCGCCCCGTGCCTTGGCAATAAAGGACGAATCGCCGTCGCTTTCAACGATGCAGGCATCGAGATAGGCGGCCATTTCTTCAGGCATACGAAGATGCGTGGCCACGTCAAATGCTTCGAGTTCACTCTTCTTTTTGACAGCCCTGCGTATGCGACTCTGGCGCCTGGCAAACGCGCTGCAATTCGCCGCAGGAGAAGAACGCTGCGGAAGCGAGCGACTGCGGGATGGTGCCGCTTATCCGAATCGAACGGATGACCTACTGTTTACAAGACAGTTGCTCTACCAACTGAGCTAAAGCGGCACGGGGTGTAACGCCGACGGCAGCGCCGTGGTTTGGGAATTCTAGCGCAGTCGCGTGCATTCCAGCGACCGTTGCTGCGCGGCACCGCTGCGCTGCTGCGCGTGGGCCGGTTCGGCCGCAGCCGCCAGCTGCCCTTCCAGCCACCATTGGCCGGCATCACCACTGGCCACCAGCCGAGGCTGGAAGCCGGCGGCCTGCACCGCGGCCATGCGCCGTTCGGCGCCCTCGCGGTTGCGGTACTGACCCAGCGCAATGGCGTTGGTCTCTTCGCCCTGGCTGATGATGTAGTAGTCGCTCAGCCCGGCGGCGACGATGCGCTTGACCGTGGCCTGCGCGTCATCGCGGTTCGCGGCGGCGGGCAGCAGTACGCGGTAACGGGCACTGCCGCTGGCGGCGGGCTGCTCGCGCAGGCGTACCTGGCTCAGCAGGTTGCCGGCACGGCCTTGTGCGGCGGTGGCGGCGGCACGGTCCGCGAACGGGCCCAGCGCCAGGCAGCGCGGCGGTGCAGCCGGGGCTGCGGGTTTCTCGGCCACCGGTTCGGGCGCTGGCTTGGCGATGGCGGCGACCGGCTCAGGCGCCTTCACCGCTTCGGCGGGTTTGCTGGAAGCTGGTGGAGTCGCCGCTGCCGGCGCAGGCGCAGGCGCAGCGGCCACTGCAGTAGCCGGCGCGGCCTCACGCTCCACCAGTGCTTCCGTAGGTGCCGCTGCCGAGGCCTGCGCAGCCACGGCCACATCGGTCCCGCCGGGCAGCCAGCGCAGTTCGGCCACGCCGGTCGGGGGCGGCGGCAACGGCGCACGCGCCGGCTCATCGCGCAGCAGCCACCAGGTGGCGACACCAAGATTGAGGATCGCCAGCACGACGATCAGGGCACGGGTCAGCATGCGCCGATACTAGCCTGCGGGCTGGTGCACCGCCCAGCGGGCGAGGCCATCCAGCACCAGCGACGGGTGGTAGTCGGCGCCGTCCAGCAGCGGCATCAGCGCGGGCGCGCCACCGCCATGCACCAGCAGCGACGGCATCACGCCCAGCAGCGCCTGCGCTTGGCGGGCACTGCGTTCGACCAATGCGACGGCGGCGCCATCGCAACCCGACGCCAACGCATCAGCGGTGTCGTTGGCGAATTCGCTGTAGTCACCACCGCTGGCCGGCAACTGCACAGCGCGCGCGTGCAGCGCCTCGCGCATGGTGGTCGGCGAGGCGGAAATGCGTCCGCCGTGATGTTGTCCATCGGCATCCAGCAGGTCGATGGTCAGGGCGGTGCCGACACCGACCACCAGCACCGGCCGTTGCGCCTTGGCGGCGGCAAGCAGGGCCAGGAAACGGTCGACACCGAATTTTTCCGGCTTGGCGTAGGCAATGCGTACGCCTGCACACTGGGCGCTGGTGCGCACCACATGCACGTGCTCGAAGCGGCGCTGCAGCTGATCCAGCATGGCGCTGGTCAGCGACGGCGCGGCGACGCTGGCGACAAATGCGGTTTCACCACTGGGCAGGCTGTGCGGCGGTTGCCCGGTCATGCCTTCGGCACCGTGCGCCCAGGCTTGTACGTCGCCAGCACGGTCTCCATGCAAGGGGGCAAACTTGAAACGCGAATTGCCCAGATCGAACAACCAGTCGCTCATGCTTTTCTCACACTGACTTCGCCGGCATGCAGCAGGCGCTCGCGGCCATCGATGTCAACGCGCAGCGCGCCATCGTCGGCCAGGCCGAGCGCGGTACCGTGCTGCCACTGGCCATCCAGCTGCACGCGCACTTCGCGTCCGGCCAGCATGTCGAACGCTGCATAGCGCGGCAGGAACGGCGCCAGCCCTTCGCGATCGAACTCTTCCAGCGCCGGCAGCAGGCGTGCCAGCACCGCGGCCACCACCGTGTTGCGATCCACGGATGCACCGGCCAGCGTGTCCAGGTCCACCCAGGGCTGGGTGATCTGCTCGGCGAAGGCCGGCGGCATGTGCACGTTGATGCCGATACCGATCACGGCGCGCGCCGGGCCGGCGTACTCGCCACCGCCCTCGGCCAGCAGGCCGACCAGCTTGCGGCCATCCACCAGCACATCGTTCGGCCATTTCAGCTGTGCCTGCGCATAGCCCAGGTCGTGCAGCGCTTCGGCCACGGCGACGCCAGCGACCAGACTCAGGCCTGCCAAGCGGCCCAAGCCACCCTCGAACAAACGCAGCACCGAGAGATACACATGCGCGGCCAACGGCGAGGCCCAGGTGCGGCCACGACGGCCACGGCCACCGGTCTGGCGCTCGGCCAGCAGGACGCTGACACCGCGCCGGGGCGCGCTGCAGCGCAGCAATTCGGCGTTAGTGGAGTCCACCGTCCAGGCCACCTGCAGGTCGTGCAGCAGCGCGGCGGCGTCCTTGGGCAGGCCGGCGCGGATGGTCTTGGCCTCCAGCAGGTCTACCGGCCGGGTCAGCCCGTAGCCCTCGCCCGCGCGCCCTTCCACGTCGACACCGGCGGCCCTAAGCCCTTGAATACGCTTCCAAATGGCGGCCCGGGTCTGGCCCAGCTCACGGGCCAGGGCGTCGCCGGACAGGCGACCGGCAGCGAGTTTGGCCAGCAGTTGGCGATCGTCCACGGCAGCTTCCACAAGGTCAGAACGGAATTATGCGGGAAAGCCGCCAGCGACGCCCGCCAGGCCCGGTTCCGGCGGGCTTCCAATCTGGCGCCGGGTTCGGGCTAGAATCGAGAGCTCACCCTCCCTTAACGTGGATGTCGTCAATGCGCCGTTATGCCCATTGCCTGATCCTGCTGACGATGCCCTTCGCGGCGTCTGCCACAGCAGCGCTTGATGACAGCCGTGGCGCCTGCGTCTATTCGGCAAGCGATGCGGCCTCGCAGCGCACACCGACCACTGCGCCTGCCGCAGCTGCCGCCAAGCCGGCACCGGTACGCCCTGCAGCTACCACCAGCAGCGGCGGTGGCGGTGACGACGATGTACTGCAGCGCATCCGCGCACCGAAGTGGCACAGCTACCTACCGGGTATGTTCCGCTGATCAAGACGTTGCTGCAGTGGCTGCGGCCCGCGCCGCGGCCGATCGAAGACGCACACTGGAACGATGCCTGCCACCGCGCAGCATGGTTACGCGGCCTGGACGACGAACGGCGTACACGCCTGCGCGCATTGACCACGCGCTTCCTGCATGAGAAGACCATCTCCCCGATCGGCGAACTGCAGCTGCAGCCGGCAGACGGCGTGCTGCTGGCCGCACTGTGTTGCCTGCCGCTGCTGGAGTTCGGCGAAGTGGGGCTGGAGGGGTGGTCGCAGTTGATCGTCTACCCCGATGCGTTCCGCGTGCATCGCAGCCACATGGATGCCGCCGGGGTACTGCACGAGTGGGATGACGAGTTGATCGGCGAGTCGTGGGACAGCGGTCCGTTGATTCTGTCGTGGGCCGATGTGCAGGCCGACCTGGCGGCACCGCATGAGGGCTACTGCGTGGCCGTGCATGAGATGGTGCACAAGCTGGATGGGCTGGACGGTGCGATGGACGGCACGCCGCCGTTGCCGCGTGCATGGCAACGCGAGTGGGCTGCGGACTTCCAGAAATCGTACGACGCGTTCTGTGCGCAGGTGGATGCAGGCGTGGAAACGCTGATCGATCCCTACGCGGCGGAAGCACCGGAAGAGTTTTTTGCGGTGGCCAGCGAGTACCACTTCTCTGCGCCGGACCTGCTGGCCGAAGCGTTGCCGGAAGTGGCTGCGCATCTCAAGCGGTTCTATGGCGAGCCGCCGAAGATCGAAATACGGTAGTGCCGGCCGCTGGCCGGCAGCCTGGCATTGCGAAGGCTTACGGCCCCGGCGGCAGCTGCACTTCGAAACGGGCGCCGCCCAGTTCGCTGGAACGGGACACCTGCAGCTCGCCGCGGTAATCCTTGATCAGGTCCTGCACGATCGACAGGCCGATGCCGTGGCCCTGTACGCGCTCATCGCCACGCACGCCACGCTGCAGCACCTTGCCGATGTCTTCCGGGGCGATGCCCGGGCCATCGTCATCCACCGCCAGCAGCAGGCCGGCGCGACGCGCATTCGGCGCGGGCAGCGGCTGCGCGGTCAGCAGCACGCGGCGCTTGGCCCACTTGAAGGCGTTTTCCAGCAGGTTGCCCAGCAGCTCCTGCAGATCGCCCGGTTCGCCGTGGAAGCGTGCGGCCGGGTCGATGTCGAATTCGCACAGCACGCCCTTCGACGCATAGACCTTCTCCAGGCCGCGCACGATTTCCTCGGCGTTGGATTCGATCGGCAGCGGTGCCGAGAACAGCTTGTGGCCCGACGAAGCCGCGCGTGCCAGCTGGTAGGACACCAGGTTGTTCATGCGCTGCAGCTGCACGTCCAGTTCTTCGCGCAGCGCGCCATCACCGGCACCGCTGTCCATCTGCGTGCGCAGCACCGCGATCGGCGTCTTCAGGCTGTGCGCCAGGTCGGCCAGGGTGTTGCGTTGGCGTTCGAGATTCTCACGCTCGCCCTCGATGAAGGCATTGATGCTGTCGGTCAACGGCTCCAGCTCGCGCGGGTGGCGCTCGCTCATGCGTTCGGTCTCGCCGCGCTGGACCTTGGTCAGCTCGGTGATCACCCGCCGCAACGGACGCAGGCTCCACTGCAGGATGACCGTCTGCAGCAGCAGCAGGATCAGGCCGATGCCGCCCAGGTAGAACCAGACCCGGCTGCGGAACACGCGCAGCTGCGCACCCAGCGCGCGCGAGTCTTCCATCACGTAGATGGTGTACGGGAATTCCGTGGCCGGGTCGGCGTCGGCATCCCACACCAGGCCCAGGCCATAGCGGTACACCGAGCCCTGGCTGCCGTCGATCTGGATCATCGGCAGCGGGCCTTCAAACACTTCCTGGCGCGGGGCCAGCAGGCCGCCGCCGACGGTGGGCAGCATCGGGCCTTCGGCGGACATGGAATTGCCCTTGCCGTCAGGCATCACCACCTGCAGGTAGAGGCCGCTGCCGGGCACGTCGAAACGCGGATCCGGCGGCTGCTCGCGGATGTACAGCGAGCGGTCGCGGGTGAAGTCGATGCCGGCCGCATAGGCGGTGGCATAGTTCTTCAGGCGCTCACGCAGGTTCGCCTTCGCCGTGTCGGCGAAGGCGGCATCGAGCGCGTAACCGGCCAAGGCCAGGAACGCGACCAGACCCACGGACGCGGCGAACATCTGGCGCGCCTGCAGAGAGCGCGGCCGCCAGCGTCGGAAGAACCACAGACGGCCGGACATCGTTTATCGCCTGCTGAAGGCCTCAGCCCTCGTTGCGCGGAATCGCGAAACGGTAGCCACGACCGCGCACGGTCTCGATCGGCTTCAGTTCGCCATCCGGGTCCAGCTTCTTGCGCAGGCGGCCGATGAACACTTCCAGCACGTTCGAGTCGCGGTCGAAGTCCTGCTGGTAGATGTGCTCGGTGAGGTCGGCCTTGGAGACCAGTTCACCGGCATGCATCATCAGGTACTCCAGCACCTTGTACTCGTAGCTGGTGAGGTCGACGTTGCTGCCGGCCACGCTGACGGTCTGCGCTGCCAGATCCAGAGCGACCGGGCCGCATTCCAGGGTCGGCTTGCTCCAGCCGGCGGCGCGGCGCAGCAGCGCGTTGACACGGGCCAGCAGCTCTTCCACATGGAACGGCTTGACCAGGTAATCGTCGGCGCCCTGCTTCAGGCCCTCGACCTTGTCCTGCCAGCTCGAACGCGCGGTCAGGATCAGCACCGGGAACTTCTTGCCTTCGTCGCGCAGGGCCTTGATCAGCTCCATGCCCGACATCTTGGGCAGGCCAAGGTCGATGATGCCGACGTCGAACGGGACTTCGCGGCCCATGTACAGGCCTTCTTCGCCGTCCTGCGCTGCATCGACGGCAAAACCTTCGCGCTTGAGCCGGGCTGCCAGGGTCTCACGCAGCGGGGCTTCGTCTTCGACCAGAAGGATACGCATGAACTCTCCCTAGTGTGCTGGGTGCGGCCCGGAGGCCTGTGGGTACGGGTTGATAGCGACAACTATCCCTGTTCAGGGGTTATCGCCGCGTAGTGATGACATATCCGACCGCGGCGTGCGCGGCTGTGAACGTGCCGGGGCGGGGTCGTCCATGTAGCGGACCCGACCGCGGTCGTCCATGTATTTGACCCGGTTGATGTCACGACCATCGAACGGCACCCGCTCGGCGCCCAGGATGTGGCCGCCGGTGGTGCGCTGCACGCGGCGCACGGCATCGGACAGCGAACGCTCATTGCTGGCGCCACGGCCACCGCGCTCCATCATTTCAGCGCGCCCCTGTTCCCGCTGCGGGTCCTGCGCCAGCGCCGAAGACAGCGGGGCAGCCGCCAGGACCACGCACGTGGCCAGGGCAAAACAGCGGTGGAAGGGAGCGGAAGACATCGATGCGATCCTAGCCGAGCACGGCGATTCGTTCAAAAGTCGTAAATCCGGGCACCGGAATGGAACCCGGCGTTTTACAAATCTTTTGCAAATTCTTGGTTTCGGGCGGTGAATCCGGTCTGAACTTTTCCGGATGCTCCAGCCCGTTGTTCAGCTAAGTGAACATTCGGGACGAAACGGCCGTCCTTGTCAAGTCAGGAATGTGACTGACGTCACGCAGCGGCACGGCCGGCTTCGCGTTCGGTGACCGACAGTGCCTGCTCGATCAGAGCCCAGTCGGCGCCGGGGCGATGGGCGCCCTCGCTCAGCACCTGGCGGAATGCGCGGCCACCTGGCTGGCCATGGAACAGGCCGAGGATGTGGCGGGTGATGTGCTTCAGGGCCAGGCCTTCGCCCAGGCGGGCGTCGATGTACGGGCGCAGGGCGCGCAGCAGTTCACCGCGCGGTCGCAGCGACGCGCCGGTATGCAGGGCCTCCAGCTGATGCAGCAGGTAGGGGTCGTGGTAGGCCGCGCGGCCGAGCATCACGCCATCGACGTGCGCGGCCTGCGCCTGCACCGCCTCGATGCTGGCCAGGCCGCCATTGAGCACCACCGGCAGCGCCGGGCGCTCCTGCTTCAGGCGATAGGCCCAGTCGTACTTCAACGGCGGAACCTCGCGGTTCTCCTTCGGCGACAGGCCCTTCAGCCAAGCATTGCGGGCGTGCACCACCACCATTGCGGCGCCGACATCGACCTGACGGTCGACGAAGCTGGCGAATACGTCATAGTTGTCGTCCTCGTCCACGCCCAGGCGACACTTCACCGTCACCGGGATGTCCACCGCCGCAACCATGGCCGCCACGCACTCGGCCACCAGCACCGGCTCGCGCATCAGGCACGCGCCGAAACGGCCGGCCTGCACGCGGTCGGACGGGCAGCCGCAGTTGAGGTTGACCTCGTCGTAGCCCCACTCGGCGGCGATGCGCGCGGCCTGCGCCAGCAGGGCCGGATCGCTGCCACCCAACTGCAGCGCCAACGGCTGTTCGCTGGCATCGAAACCGAGCAGGCGCTGGCGATCACCGTGGATCACCGCGTTGGCGTGCACCATTTCGGTATACAGCCGCGCGCCCGGCGCCAGCAGGCGGTGGAACACCCGGCAATGGCGATCGGTCCAGTCCATCATCGGGGCGACGGACAGGCGCAGGGAATCAGCGTAACGGGCGGTGGCGGACGTCATCGGGCGGTTGATCGTGGAGACTGGCATTGCCAGTGAGATCAATAGTTTACACCGGGCGGATGAATGGCGGCGGGCCGCCGGGAATGGCGCCCGGGTTGCCGCTGCCGGCCTTGGGTGGGGATACTCGGTACGCGCGTTCCTGCTGCACCGAACCTGCTGGAAGGGAAGCCACAATGAAATCGACTGGATCCTCGCCGGCGGGCGTTGGCCTTGCCTACCTCACCCTGCTGGCGGCGCTGGCGCTGGGCAGCGGTTGCAGCAGCGTCCGCGACGCGCGCATCGCCGAGATCAAGCCCGGCCCACGATGCGACTTCACCGAGGGCGCCACGTTCGACAACCGGCCGTCCTACCTGTCGGCCGGACAGGAAAATGCGCCCATCGGTGCGCTTTCCAGGCTCTTTGGCGTGTACGACAAGGGCATCCACCAGGTCACGCTCCGTCAGCAGGCGAGCCGGCTGGTGGCCCGCTTCCATGCCGCCGATGGCGCCCGCATCGAGGCCGAAGACAGCGCTTCCAGCAGGAGCTACAGCGCTGAGGGAGACCAGCTGGTCATCAACCGGTGGTCATCGTGCAAACCGGGCGAGGCTGGCGCCGGCTGCGTCTGGTCGCGTGTGGAGCTGTCCTGCACGGTGGACAACGATCTGGTGGTGAAGCAGGTGGGCGGAGGCGCGGTCCTGCTGGCCCTGATCATCCCGATGGGCCAGCGCAATACCCAGTTCGGGGTGTACCGGCGGATCGCCCCTGCAGAATGATCTGCAGAAGGCTCCGGGTTCGACCCGGAGCCCCTGGGCACGGTGCGGCGGGCTTACAGGCCGCGGTTGCGCACCTGATCCTGCTGCTGATCCTGCACGCGCTGGTTGAACTGGACATCCAGCTCTTCGGCCTGGCGGGTGCTGGCCTCGACCGACTGCGACACGGCCTGACGGCTGTCGACGAAGGTGCGCTGCGCGGCCGGGTCGCCGACGTTGCCCTGCACGGCGAACAGACCGCTGCCATCCGGACGCGCGACCACATGGTCGATCTGGCGCATGCCGGCGACCTTGCTCTCGTAGGCCAGCTGGCCGGCGGCACGTTCGGTTTCCTGCGCGTTGGCGAACAGCGGGCACAGCCCGGCCTGCACGCGCTGCTGTTGCAGCACCTGCAGTTTCTCCAGCGCCTGGTTGAAGCGCGGATTCTCGGCGTGCGAAGGATCGCGCATGCTCGGGGCCGCCGGGGCACTCGGTTCGGTGCGTGCCGGGGCGGCGGCGGTCTGCGCGCCGGCTTTCACTGCAGCCGGGTCGTCCAGGCGCGCCAGGGTCTGGCGGCCGGCCTTGCCATCCTGCTCCAGGCCGTTGTTGGCCTGGAACTGCTTCACCGCTGCCAGCGTGTCCTTGCCAAAGATGCCGTCGGTGCCCAGCGCCTTGCCGTCGGCTGCGGTGTAACCAAGCGCGGCCAGCTTGCCCTGCAGCGCCTTGACCTCGTCGCCGCGTTCGCCCTTCATCAGCATGCCATCGGCCATCGGCGCCTGCTGCGTGGCGCGTGCGGCCTGCGCCGCTTCGGGCCCCTGCGCGTGCACCTTGCCACCGAGGGTGATGCGGTCGTTGAGCATGTCGCCGAGGTAGCGCCGGAACTGCGCCGGCTCCACTTCGATATGTGCGTGCACCGCGCCGGGTGACCCCACATCGGACTGGCGGACCAGCGGCGCACCGTACTCGACGAAATCGCCGGTCTTGTAGGGGATGGAGCCGACGGCGCCGTGCAACACCTGGCCCACCAGCTCGCGGCGGGCATCGCCGACCGGATGGCTGTAGATGCTGATGGAATTGGTGCCGTCCTTGTTGAGCTGGACGTAGCCGGCCACCGGACTGGGAATCATCAGGCTGCGCCCACCGGCACGGTCGGTCAGGATCAGGTCCTTCTGCACCAGCGGAATGCCGTTGGTGTCCCCACGCTTGCGCACGGCCTCCAGTTCACCGTCGACCATGTCTGCGGTGCGGTCAACCTTGCTGGCATCGCCGGCGCGCACGGCGGCGGCATTGGTGTTGGGATGGTGGATCTTCAGCTCGCGGAATGCGTCCTCGCCACTGATGCCGTGGCGAAGGACGCGGTTGCTGCTGCCGTTGCCGAAGGGTTCCACTACGGAAATGCGCTCGCCACCGGGCGCTGCGGCGCCGGCAGGACCGGTGTGCTGCGGCGCTGCGGGTGGCGCAGCCCTCGTCGGGGCTGCCGGCGCAGTCGGCGCGGTCGGGGCAGCAGGCGAAGGCGCGGCAGGGCGATGCTGTGCGGCCTCGGCATCGATGGCGCGGCGCGTCTGTGCGTCGGCCATGCCGGTGGCCGGCAGATGGTGCTGCTGCTGGAAAACGTTGATGGCGTGCTGGCTGCCGGCCCCCAGGTAGCCATCGGCGGTGATCGCTTTGCCATGAGCATCGGTCAGGCCCAGCGCGGCCATGTCACGTTGCAGCGCGCGCGCCTCACGGTCGATCGCACCCAGCGTCGCAGGCCCCACCTTGCCATCGACCGGATTCAGACGATGGTCGCGCTGGAAGGCTTCGACGGCCTGCCGGGTTGCGGCATCGAACTGGCGGTCGGGGTGGATCGCCTGTACGCCTGCACCGCCGTACCCCAAGGCATGCAGGTTGTGCTCCAGCTTTTCCACCGCGCGGCCGGTAGAGCCCTCTTTCAGCACCTGCGGGCCACCGCCACCGTGCTTGTGCGAGCGCGCCTGTTCCAGCGCTACGCGGATGTCGGGGTCGTTGCCTTCGTTGGCCGGCGCGAAGTCGCGGCGACCCACTTTCAGATGCGCGCGATCCATCTCCGCCGAATGGCGAGGATAGGCATCTTCATAACCAGCGGCGACGTCAGCGGCTGCCAGGCCGGCATAGTATTTCTTGTCCTGGCGGATCTCGGCCGCCTTGTCGCGCAGGTCCTGGTAGTCGCCGCCCCGCTTCAGCACGGCTTCCAGCTGCGGTAGTGTCCCCGGCAGCTGGTTGGCGGACTTGGCGATCAGCGCGATCGCTTCGAAACGCTTGTCTTCTGCAATGCCACTACCGTGCTTGTCCAGCATGGTCATGGCGATGCGGGTGGCGTTGCGCACCTGCGGGTAGTCCACGTGGGTGTGGATCCACTGCTTGCCTTCGGGCGACCCGGCCCAGGCGTTGATGCTGTCGCGGGTCGGGACATCGATGAAGCGGATCGAGGAGCGCTTGCCCTGGCCGTCGCCGTGGCTGAGCAGGTCGACGCGCAGGTCGGCATGGTCGTTGGTGAAGGGCAGATGGTGCGCCTTGGCGTAGCTGCTGGCCTGCTGGATGACCGCGTCCACGTAGGTCGTCTCGCCGGGCTTCAGCGCACGCTCTTCGGTGGCACCCAGCGGCCATTTGCCACGCTGGCCGAAGTCGACCTGGATGGTCCCCAGCGAATAGCCACTGTTGGCGGCCACCGCGCTGACCGTGCCCCACTTCGGCTCATCCAGTCCCTTGGTGATGCCGGCGATGCTGAGGTGGTACGACGATCCGCCACCTTCGGTGCCGCGTCCGACGGCGAAAAACACCGCGCCGGCGGTTGCGTCCAGGTTACGGGTATCGATGTTGTTTGGCATGGCTCACTTCCTGATCCGTGGAGGGATGACCGTATTGCGGATTACGAACCGATCAGGCGCAGGTAGGTTTCCAGCTGATCGGCGCGCGCGCGCAGGCGCTCGGTGTCATTCAATTTCTGTTGCAGGTTGCCCGGCTGCGAATCGTCGTACAGCGCGGTTTCCAGTTCGCCATCGCGCTGGCGCGACTGCAACCACGCCCGTTGCGCGGCCAGCAGATGTCCCTTGGCCGTGGCGTCGAGGCGTTCCTGCAACTGCTGGTACGCCTGGTTCAACCGGCGGTCCTGCCGGTCCGATTCGCTGGACAGGCAGGCGGCTTCTTCGATGATGCCCTGCGCGCGGCCTGAGCACGCCTGGTAGGTCGCGCTCAGCGCGGATGCGGCATGCACCTGGCCGGTGCACAGCACCGCCATTGTCGCCACCACAATGCCCAAGGTCCTGCTCGCCATGGTCTGCTTCCTACCGGTCAATGCTTCGATGCGCTGCACACGCCGGAGGCCCCGTCAGGGGGCCAGCATGCGCTTCTGCAGTTCCACTGCGCGATTGGCGTAGCGGTTGATGCGGCACGACTGCGCGTCCAGCGCCTGACCCACGCTCTCCGTGGCCGCACTGCAGCGCTTGTCGGTGTCCTCGGCCCAGTTCGCCTGCTCGTCCATCCAGCGGTCCTTGGCCGGGCCGTCGGGGCTGTCCATCAGCCGCGCGACCTGTGCTTCCAGCAGCGCTTTGTGATGGGCGAGCTCGGTGGAGTCGCAGACTTCCAGCTGGTCGTCCATACCCCGGGCATCCTGCACGCAACGGGTGTATTCGGGCCGCAGTGTTGCCTGGGTATAGGAGGTATCCGGGAGCCCACTCTGCGCGAGCAGTTGATCGGCACGATTGGCCACGCGGAACAAGCGGCATTCCTGCGCCTTCTGCAGGTCATCCACCCCGGCAGTGGCCGCAGCGACGCAATGGCGATCGGTATCACTGCGCCAGGTCGCCTGGGTGGCCAGGAACGCATTCTTCGCCGCCGCATCAAGCCCGGCGACGACCTTGCCGGCAGCCTCCTGCAGGCGCCCTTCCTGATAGGCCAGTTCGTCCTTGCCGCAGGCCTGCAGCTTGCCCGCATCCTCCACGCCATCCACGCACCAGCCATAGGCCGGGCGCAGGCGACCGTCCGAGTAGGACGCATCGGGGTACCCGGAGGAATCACCAGGCGATGGGCCGGGGGAGGCTGTCGGCGATGCCGCGACAAGCGGTGCCGGGGTGGGTGCGGCTTCGGCCGATGCAGGGGAAGAAGGTGCCTGGCAGGCGGTGAGCGCCAGGCACAGGGCCAGCACCCTCCAGTACCGACGGCCGGAGGCGATCTGTTCATTGCCCCGACGGGCATCCATTGCCTGCATTGCCTGTATCTCCCTTGCGTGTCGCCAGCGGTCGCCGGCCGGGAGGGGCCGTCCATCGGCCCCATCACGGGGGCAATCCTACGACAGCGGCGGTTTCAGATGGCTGACTGGATTCAGCTTGCGCGGACGGCGTCGCAGAAATCGCCTTGCCAGGCCGAGGCATGGAGCCCCGGCACAGACCGCGACAGGGCGCGCGGTCAATGTGCGCCGCCGCGCTCTCCCACCTGTTCGATCAGCGTCTGGCTGGCGGCGTTGAGGCCGACAACGTTGACCTCGGCACCGTGCGCGGCCAGTTTTTCCTGCGCGCGTTGCAGCGCGGCGACGGCAGTCAGATCCCACAGGTGGGCTTCGCGCAGGTCGATCTCAACCTTCTGTGCCACGCGTTGGTAATCAAACGCCGCACCCAGCTGCCCGGCGGAGGCAAAGAACACCTGGCCGCGCACGCGGTAGACCTGCGTGCCACCGGCCTCCTCGCACTGCACATCCAGCATGCGGCCGACCTTGCGCGCGAAGAACAGCGCCGACAACAGCACGCCGCTGAGCACGCCCTTGGCCAGATCGTGGGTGGCCACGGTGACCACCACGGTCAACAGCATCACCGCCGACGAGCTGCGTGGATGCGTGCTCAGGTCGCGCAGCGAGCGCCAGCTGAAGGTGCCGATGCTGACCATGATCATCACCGCCACCAGTGCGGCCATCGGAATCTGCCGCACCAGGTCGCTGCCGTACACCACCAGCACCAGCAGCAGTACGCCGGCCACCAGGCAGGACAGGCGCCCGCGGCCACCGGAGGTCACGTTGATGACCGACTGGCCGATCATCGCGCAGCCGGCCATGCCGCCGAGGAAGCCGGTGACCGTGTTGGCCAGGCCCTGGCCGACGCATTCGCGGTTGCGCTCACTGGGCGTCTCGGTGATGTCCTCGACGATCTGCAGGGTCATCATCGATTCGAGCAGGCCAACTACGGCCAGCGTGGCCGACACCGGCAGCAGAATGCGCAGGGTTTCCCAGGTGAGCGGCACATCGGGCAGCAGGAAGTGCGGCAGGCTGTCCGGCAGCTGGCCCATGTCACCGACGCTGCGCACGTCCACATCGAAGCCGATCACTATGGCCGTGAGCACGACGATGGCAACCAGCGGCGACGGCACGGCGCGGGTGATGCGCGGCAGCAGGTAGATGATCGCCAACGCGGCGGCGCACAGCACGTACACGGTGGGGCCGCGGCCGATCAGCTCGGGCATCTGGGCCAGGAAGATCAGGATGGCCAAGGCGTTGACGAAGCCGGTGATGACCGAGCGCGAGACGAAGCGCATCAGCGAGCCCAGCTTGAACACGCCGGCCAGCACCTGCAGCAGGCCGGCCAGGATGCTGGCGGCAAACAGGTACTGCAGGCCGTGGTCCTTGACCAGGTCGACCATCACCAGAGCCATCGCGCCGGTGGCGGCGGAGATCATGCCCGGCCGGCCACCGGCGATGGCGGTGATCACGGCGATGGAGAACGCGGCATACAGGCCGACCTTGGGGTCGACGCCGGCGATGAGCGAGAAGGCGATGGCCTCGGGAATCAGGGCCAGGGCGACAACGGCACCGGACAGCAGATCACCGCGGAGATTGCCGAGCCATTGCTGGCGCAGGGGATAGGACGTTTGCATGGAAAAGCTCCGCGCACACGCGGGCGGGGCCACGTGGCGCTGCAGTGGAAAGACACGGGTTCCTGAGCCGGATGGGCCGGCTGCCGAAGGGCGGCAAGGTTCAGGGTGGCGTGATCACTGCAGTGCGTCGTCGGAAAGCGTGGAGGGGGCGGAGTTTACTGCAGCCGATGACCCGGAGGTAGGCCAGACTGCGTGAAAGGCAGCGGAGCGTGGCTCCGCTCTACAATGCTGCATGGTCACGGCCCCGCCCCGCTACTTCGATACACGCACCGAACAGGGCGTGCTGCGCCTGTCCATCGTCGGCTCGCTGCTGTTGGCTGCAGCGGCGGTGGTGTTCGGCCTGCTGGCCAACTCTTCGCTGATCATCTTCGATGGCATCTACGGACTGATCGACGTGGTGATGACCTGGCTGTCGCTGCTGGTCGCGAGGCTGATCGCGCTGTCCACCCAGACCGACGCCCTGCAGTCGCGCCTCAACCAGCGCTTCACCATGGGGTTCTGGCACCTGGAACCGATCGTGCTGGGAGTGAGCGGCACGTTGATGATCGGTGCGGCGTTGTACGCGCTGGTCAACGCGGTCGATGCGCTGATGTCGGGTGGGCGGCAGATCGCGCTTGGTCCCGCGATCATCTTCGCGGCGCTGTCGATCGTGGCCGAGAGCGCGCTGGCCTGGTTCGTGCTGCGTGCCAACCGGCGCATCGGCTCGGAGTTCATCGCACTGGATGCGAAGAACTGGGTGATCGCTGCGAGCATGTCAGCCTGCTACCTGGCGGCCTTCCTCGGCGGTGTGCTGGTCCACGGCACGTCATGGGCATGGGTCGGACCGTACATCGATCCGGCCATCCTGGCGTTCGTCTGCGTGCTGGTGATGATCGCGCCGCTGGGCACGGTGCGGCGCGCACTGGCCGGCATCCTGCTGGTCACGCCGCCGGAACTGCAGGCGCACGTCGATGCGGTGGCGCGGGCGATCGTTGCAAAGCACGGCTTCGTCGAACACCGCAGCTACGTGGCGCAGGTAGGCCGTGGCGAACAGATCGAGCTGTTCTTCGTGGTGCGCGAGGACGACCCGCCGCGGCCCCTGCTGGAGTGGGACCACCTGCGCGACGAAATCGGTGATGCGCTGGGCGAATCATCGCCGGACCGCTGGCTGACCATCATGTTCACCACTGACCGGGAATGGACGATCTAGGCCGGCAGGACGTTCAATCAAGTTTTTCAGACGTGTTGTAACCCAACGTGTGCAGAATCCGGGCAAAGTAGGCTCCAACGCATTACCCACCCACTGACCAGGAGCATCCCGATGTCCATCGAAAAGGTTCTGTACACCGCCCAGGCCACCTCCACCGGCGGCCGTGAAGGCCGTTCCGTGTCCTCCGACAACGTGCTGGACATCCAGCTGTCGACCCCGCGCGAGCTGGGCGGCGCTGGCGGCCCGGGTACCAATCCGGAACAGCTGTTCGCTGCAGGCTATTCGGCCTGCTTCCTCGGTGCACTGAAGTTCGTCGCCGGCCAGGCCAAGGTCGCACTGCCGGCCGACACCACCGTGACCGGCAAGGTCGGCATCGGCCAGATCCCGACCGGTTTCGGCATCGAAGCCGAACTGACCATCAACGTGCCGGGCGTGCCGCGCGAGCAGGTGGAAGAGCTGGTGCAGAAGGCGCACATCGTCTGCCCGTACTCCAACGCGACCCGCGGCAACATCGACGTGACGCTGATCGTTGCCTGATGCAACGAGGGGTCGGATCCCTTTGCCATACGCAGAGGGCTCTGACCCCGTTGCGGTGTGTCTGGGGTCAGAGCCCTTTCGCGTTGCGAAAGGGATCCGACCCAAAAAAATGGGCGGATACCGGTCGAAACCGGGCATCCGCCCATCCCACCTCGGGTGGCCCCCCGGCACGTGGCCGGGAGCGCATTCGCTTGCGTAGAGCCGAGCCCATGCTCGGCTGATCCATCCGGCGTCGCGATGCGCGCAGGAAAGGCAGCCGAGCATGAGCTCGGCTCTACACGTCCAAGCCCTATTTCTCGCTGGTGATCAGCTGCACGACGCTGGAGAAATCCAGCTTGCCGCGACCGGCCTGGTGGTTCATCGAATACAGGTTGCGGGCCACTTCGCCCAGCGGGATCGAGGCGCCGACGCTCATCGCCGCTTCCACCGCCAGGCCCATGTCCTTCAGCATCAGGTCACTGCCGAAGCCGCCGCTGTAGCCGCGCGACGCCGGTGCGTTTTCCAGCACGCCCGGCCACGGGTTGCACACTTCAGTGGCCCAGCTGCGGCCGGTGCTGACCGCCATCATCTGCGACAGCACCTTCGGGTCCAGCCCGTGCGCCACGCCAAGCGCGATGGCTTCGCCGGTGACGGCCATGATCACGCCCAGCGCCATGTTGTTGCACAGCTTGGCAACCTGGCCGGCGCCGCTGGCACCCACATGGAAGATGTTCTTGCCCATCGCCTGCAGCACCGGGCGGGCGCGTTCCAGCGCGTCCTCTTCACCGCCGACGATGAAGGTCAGCGTGCCGGCCTGTGCACCGGCAGTGCCGCCGGACACCGGCGCGTCGATCATCTGCAGGCCTCGTGCGGCGGCCGCTTCGGAAACCTTGCGCGCGCTGGCCGGGGCGATCGTGCTGCAGTCGATGACCAGCGCACCGGCGGGAATCGCGGCAAGGATGCCGTCGTCGCCCAGGTACACACCTTCGACGTGGCGGCTGGCCGGCAGCATCGAGATCACCACCTCGGCGTCGGCAAGCGTCTCGCGTGCCGACGGCGCGGCGCTGGCGCCTGCATCGACGGCGGCCTGTACAGCGGCCGGCACCAGATCGAACACGCGCACGGTGTGGCCGTTCTTGACCAGATTGGCGGCCATCGGGCCACCCATGTTGCCCAACCCAATGAATGCAATGCGGCTCATGCCAGGCTCCTTTCAACGACAGGGGTGCCCAGGTCGGCCAGCGGATGCGCGGCATCGGCCCAGGGAGAAGCGAAGAACGTATCGGCCCATGCGCGGCTGGCATCGGCCAACGTGGCCGGGTTCCACGATGGAGTGCGGTCCTTGTCGATCAGCAGCGCGCGGATGCCTTCGGCAAAGTCGCCATGCGCAGCACAATGCAGGGCCGTGATGTATTCCAGCCGGTACACGTTCGCCAGATCCTGGCCGACGCTGCGGCGCTGCAGTTCGAAGGCCAGCCGTGCCGAACCCGGCGCACCGGCAGCCAGCGTCTTCTGTGCGGCCTGCAACCAGGCATCATCGGTCTGCAGAGTGCTGATGCGTTCGACGATGGCGGTGAGATCATCGCCTTCGCACAGCGCATCGACCTGCGCGGCATTGGCCAGCAGCGGGCCGGTAGCCGCGTCGCTGGCGAACGACAGCAGCAGCTGCGACAGGCGCTCGTGGTTGCGTGCGGCATCGGCCGACCACGCGACCTGCAGCAGCGCATCGAACACCGCGCTGCGGCGTTCCTCGGCCACGTGCACGTCGGCCAGGCCGGCATAGATCGCATCGCCGGGGTTGAGCAGCGCACCGGTCAGGGCCAGGAACAGGCCACCGTTGCCCGGTACGCGCGGCAGCAGCCAGCTGCCACCCACGTCCGGGAACAGGCCGACCGTGATTTCCGGGAAGGCCAGCTTGGAACGCTCGCTGACCACGCGATGGCTGGCGCCGGACATCAGGCCGATGCCGCCGCCCATCACGATGCCATGGCCCCAGCACAGGATCGGCTTGGCGTAGGTATGGATCAGGTAGTCGACGCGGTACTCGACGTCGAAGAACTCGGCGGCGTAGTCGTTCTCGCGGATGTCCGTGTGGCCGGCCTCGCGGTAGGCGAGCATGCTCTGGTACAGGCTGTGCAGGTCGCCGCCGGCACAGAATGCCTTTTCACCCGCGCCCTGCAGCACCACCATGGCGATGCCGTCGTCGTCGGCCCAGGCGTTGAGCTGCTTCAGCAGCAGGTGCGCCATCGGCAGCGAGAAACCATTGAGCGTACGCGGCGCGTTGAGCGTGGCGATGCCGATGCGCGTGCCGTTGCCAGCGGCGCGTTCTTCGAACAGTACCGGTGCTTCGGCAACGTTCGTGTCGACCGCAGTCATGCGTTCTTCCACTGCGCGGCGCGCTTTTCAAGGAAGGCACTCACGCCCTCCACCTGATCGGCGGTGTCGAACAGATCGACGAAGGCTTCGCGCTCGGCCACCAGCGCCGAGGCATGGGTACCGGTGCGGGTGGACTGCACCAGGGTCTTGCAGGCGGCGATGCTGGTCGGACTCTGCTTGCCAGCCTTCTTCGCCCATTCCAGTGCCAGTGCCTTGGATTCGCCCTTGCCGACCTTTTCTTCGGCAAGACCAATCCGCACCGCGGTCTCGGCGTTGATGCGCTCGCCGAGCAGGATCATGCGCTTGGCCCAGCCCTCGCCAACCAGGCGCGGCAGGTTCTGTGTGCCACCGGCGCACGGCAGCAGGCCAACGGTGGCCTCCGGCAGCGCGACCTGGGCGTGGTCTTCGATGATGCGCAGGTCGCAGGCCAGCGCGCATTCCAGGCCGCCGCCCATGGCGTAGCCGTTGATCGCAGCGATCGACACGCCACGGAACGCGGACAGCGCCTCGAAGGCTTCACCGAAACGGCGCGCGGCCTCACGTGCAGCAGCCTTGTCGCCGGAGGCGAACTGGTTGAGGTCGGCACCGGCGGAGAAGAACTTCTCGCCATCACCGGTGATCACCAGCGCGTAGATCTCGCGGTCTGCGTTGAGTGCGCCCACCAGATCGCGCAGCGCCGACAGGCTGTGCACGGTCCAGGTATGCGCGGGCGGGTTGTGCAGGGTGACCACGGCGGTGTGGCCATCGGCCTCGACCTTCAGGCCCACGTGCTCCTGGGTACGCCAATCCTTCATCGCAGTTCCTCTTCGGTGTTGAGCAGGTGACGGGCAACGATCACCCGCATGATCTCGTTGGTGCCTTCCAGGATCTGGTGCACGCGGCTGTCGCGCAGCAGCCGCTCGATCGGATATTCGCGGATGTAGCCGTAGCCACCGTGGATCTGCAGGGCTTCATTGCAGATGTTGAAGCCGGCATCGGTGGCGAAACGCTTGGCCATCGCGCACCACACGTTGGCATCGCTGGCACCGGCATCGAGCTTGCGTGCAGCGGTATGCACCATCTGCCGCGCCGCGACCAGTTCGATGGCCATGTCGGCCAGCTTGAACTGCAGTGCCTGGAATTCGGACAACGCCTTGCCGAACTGGCGGCGCTCGCCCATGTAGCGGCGCGCGGCATCCAGCGCACCCTGCGCAGCACCCAGCGAGCAGGCGGCGATGTTGATGCGGCCGCCATCGAGCCCCTTCATCGCCAGCTTGAAGCCGCCACCTTCCTCTCCCAGAAGGTGGCTGACCGGCACGCGGACGTTTTCGAAGGTGATGCCGCGGGTGGGCTGGCTGTTCCAGCCCATCTTCTCTTCCTTGCGGCCGTAGCTGATGCCCGGCAGGTCGGCCGGCACCGCAATCGCGCTGACTCCGCCTGCACCGGCACCGCCGGTACGTGCCATCACCACCAGCAGTTCGGTGGCGCCGGCGCCGGAAATGAAGGCCTTGGCGCCATTCAACACATAGAAATCGCCATCGCGCACGGCGCTGGTCTTCAGCGAGGCCGCATCCGAACCAGCACCCGGCTCGGTCAGGCAGTACGAGGCCAGCTTGCTGCCCGACGACAGGTCATTGCCCCAGGCGTCGCGCAGCGCCGGCTGGCCCCACTTGGACACCATCCACGACGCCATGTTGTGGATGCTGATGTAGGCCGCGGTCGACGGATCGACGTTGGCGAGCTCCTCGATGACGACGGCGGCGTCCAGTCGGCTCAGGCCGCTGCCGCCCACTTCCGGGTCCATGTACAGACCGCAGAAGCCCAGTTCACCGGCCTTGGCGATCGCCTCGCGCGGAAAGATGCCCTCCGCATCCCATCGCGCGGCGTGCGGCGCCAGTTCGGCCTGTGCGAAGTCACGCGCCGCTTCGCGGTACGCCTGCTGCGCTTCTTCCTGTTCCGTCGTCATCGAGTGGCTCATGGCTGCTCCCTGCTGTTACTTCAGGCTGATCGTGGTGTTGACGCCGTGGCTCAGCGTCTCGTCGTCGAACCAGCGCGCGGTGACGGTCTTGGTCTGCGTGTAGAACAGCACCACCTGCTTGCCGTACGGACCCAGGTCGCCCAGCTTGGAAGCGCGCGAACCGGTGAACGAGAACAGCGGCACCGGCACCGGGATCGGTACGTTGATGCCGACCTGGCCGACGTCGATGTCTTCCTGGAAGCGGCGTGCAGCGGCGCCGGACTGGGTGAACAGCGCGGTGCCGTTGCCATTCGGGTTGCTGTTGACCATGGCGATGGCCTCATCCAGCGTTTCCGCTTCGAGGATGACCAGCACCGGCCCGAAGATTTCTTCCTGGTAGATGCGCATGTCGGTGGTGACACCGGCAAAGATGGTCGGGCCGACGAAGTTGCCCTTCTCGAAACCATCGACCTGCGGCTTGCGGCCATCGAGCACCAGCTTTGCGCCCTGCTCCACACCCGAGGCGATCAGGCCTTCGACACGCTCACGGGCGCTGCAGGAAATGACCGGGCCAACGTCGGTGCCGGCCACGGTGCCGCCGCTGACCTTCAGGGTCTTGGCCTTCTCCACCAGGTCCTGCACCCAACCGCGCGCTTCACCGACCAGCACCAGGGTGGAGGCGGCCATGCAGCGCTGGCCAGCCGCACCGAAGGCAGCACCGACCATCGCGTTGAGGGTCTGCTCCTTGTTGGCGTCCGGCAGCACCACGGCGTGGTTCTTGGCGCCCATCATGCACTGCACGCGCTTGCCGGCCAGCGAGGCGCGGTTGTACACGTGGGTGCCGACGCGGGTGGAACCGACGAACGACACGGCCTTGATGTCCGGGTGGTCACAGATGGCGTTGACCACTTCCTCGCCACCGTGGACGACGTTCAGCACGCCCTTCGGGATGCCCGCTTCCAGGGCAAGCTCGACCAGGCGCATGGTGACCATCGGGTCCTGCTCGGACGGCTTGAGGATGAAGGTGTTGCCGGTGGCAATGGCCATCGGGAACATCCACAGCGGGATCATCGCCGGGAAGTTGAACGGGGTGATGCCTGCGCACACGCCCAGCGGCTGCATGATCGAGTAGGTGTCGACACCGTTGGCCACGTTGTTGGCCAGTTCGCCCAACTGCAGGTTGCCGATGGCGGCCGCATGCTCGACCACTTCCAGGCCGCGGAACACATCGCCTTCGGCGTCCGGCAGGGTCTTGCCCTGTTCGGCGGTGAGGATGTGCGCCAGCTCGCTCATGTTTTCGCGGATCAACTGCTGGTACTTAAGGAAGATGCGCGCGCGGGTACCGATCGGGGTCTTGCGCCAGGTCTTGAAGGCTTCCTTGGCGGCGGCCACGGCCGCGTCGACTTCACCCGCGGTGGCGAACGGCACCTGGGCCAGCACGTCCTGGGTGGCCGGATTGATCACGTCCTGCCAGTGGGAGGTGGCCGATTCAACGAACTGGCCATCGATCAGCATGCGGATACGGGGCGCTGCAACAGTCATGACGACAATCCACGGGGTGCGAATGATGCTTGGCATTATTCACAGCACGCACCTCGATTTCCGGCCTGAATCCGCTTAATCTGGCCAATGCCCGCCACGATTCCTGTTAATTCTGTGAATTATTCAGCCCCCCAGCGCCAACTTGGTCTGCGTCTGCTGCGCCTGCGCGAGCAGCGCGGCTACAGCCAGGCCGACCTTGCCCGCGCACTGGGGCTGTCGGCCAGCTACCTGAACCAGATCGAGCGAAACAAGCGCCCGCTGACGCCTGCGGTGCAGAAGAAGCTGGGCGAGGTGTTGGGCGATGTTTCCGCCCTGTTCGACGACAATGAGCCCGCCGCGCTGCAGGAGTCGCTGGGCGAAACCCTGCGCGACCTGGGCCTGGCCGACGTCAGTGCCACCGAACTGCGCGCGCTGGCCGGCAACCTGCCGCAGGTCAGCCGCGCGCTGCTGGACCTGCACCGCCGCCACCTGGCATTGCGCGAGCATGCCGCCGCTCTGGAATTCCAATTGGGCGAGCCGGGCGCGGGCAGCACGCTGCCGGCCGGTGACCAGGTGCGCGAGTTCTTCAACCGGATGCACAACCACATCCCCGAACTGGATGAACTGGCCGAGCAGCTGTTCGCCGAATGGGGGCTGGCGCCGGGACACGTGGCGCCCCGGCTGCGCCAGCTGCTGGCCGACCGCCACGGGGTGCTGGTGGAAGTGGCGGCGCTGCAGGCCGGGCGCGAGAAGCGCCAGTACGATGCCGGCAGCCGTACGCTGTGGCTGCCCGATTACCTGGAGCCGGGCCAGCAGGCGTTCCAGATGGCGGTCGAGCTGGCGCTGCGCGGCTACCTGCCGCAGATCGATGCGGTGATCGCGCGCACCGGCTTCAGCGACGATGCGCGCATCGCGCAGGCGCGCATCGGCCTGTCCAACTATTTCGCCGGTGCGCTGGTGATGCCGTACATGCGCTTCCTGCGCGCGGCCGAAGCCAGCAGCTATGACATCGAGCTGCTGGCGCACCAGTTCGGTGTGGGATTCGAAGCGGTCTGCCATCGCTTGAGTACGCTGGCACGCCGCAGCGCGCCGGGCCTGCCGTTCTTCTTCATCCGCGTGGACCGCGCCGGCAACGTGTCCAAGCGTCACTCGGCCACCGATTTCCACTTCTCGCAGGTGGGTGGTTCATGCCCGTTGTGGATCGTCTACGAGGCGTTCAACCAGCCCGGACGCATCCTCACCCAGACCGCGCGCATGCCTGATGGCCGCCGCCATTTCTGGCTGGCACGGCAGGTCAGCAGCGGCCCGGTGGGCCACGGCCAGCCACGCAAGACCTTCGCGGTGGCACTGGGCTGTGATCTGCAGCATGCGGACAGGCTGGTGTATTCGCTGGGGCTGGATGTGCAGAGCCCGGGCAATTCGGTGTCGATAGGACCGGGCTGCCGGGTGTGCCCGCGCGAGGACTGCATGCAGCGCGCGTTTACCCAGTTGCCGGGAAGGTAGGGGTTGGTTCGGCAGGGCTGCGCCCTGCACCTGCTCCAATCCAAGGCGACAGCAGAAGCAACAGCGGGCATTCCGTGGGGTGGCGGGGTGGGTCCCGCCGCTGTTGGTGGGTGTCGACCTTGGTCGACACGGTAGATCCACGCCATGCGTGGATGCGCTTCGATGAATTGTCGACTATTCGATTTCGATGGAGATTCATCCACGCATGGCGTGGATCTACTAAACCTTCCGCGCGTAGGCTGCATCCCACTGGGGATGCCCGCCCCGGAGACCGCCATGTCCCTGCTGCGCCCCTGCCTCGCCCTGCTGCTCGCTGCCGTCGCTGCGCCGGCATGGGCCACGTTCTCCATTGCCGCCTGCAATGACGCCGGCGACTGCGGGGTGGCCGTCGCCACCCACAACCTCGCCGTCGGCGGTGTCGGCGTGCCGTGGGCGCAGGCGAAGGTCGGCGCGGTCGCCAGCCAGTTCGAAACCAACCCGACCTACGGCTCGAAGGGGCTGGCGCTGCTGGCCGAAGGCCGCACGCCGGGGCAGGTACTCAAGCAGCTGCTGGACCAGGATGGTGACTTCGATGGCACCACCATCGCCGAGCGGCAGGTCGGGCTGGTCAGTGCGCGTGGCGGCAACGCGCAGTACACCGGCGCCACCGCACAGCAGGCCGATTGGGCGGGTGCCGTTGGCGAGGGCCAGGTGAGCGTGCAAGGCAACGGACTGGCCGGGCCGGAGGTACTTGCGGCGATGCAACGCGCGTTTGCGGCCACCCACGGCGAGCTTGCCGCGCGGCTGTTGGCCGCGCTGGAAGCAGGACAAGCGGCAGGCGGGCAACGCAGCGGGCAATGGTCGGCGGCGCTGCTGGTGCGCACGCCGGGCGGCGACTGGCAGGACACCGACCTGCGCGTGGATGCCGACCCGCGCGCCGTAGCGCGATTGCGCGAGCTGTACGACATGCGGCTTTCAAATGACGCGATCATCCGCGCCGAACAGCAGTGGGAACGCGGCGATGTTGCGGCTGCGCGCGCATCGCTGGCCACATCGCTGGCGCTCGCGCATGGCTGGGACCGCACATGGGCGCGTGCCGCGCGGTTGGCGATGTCACACGGCGAAACCGCATTGGCCCGCGAATACCTGGCGGGATTGCGCGCGCTCAACCCGGAATGGGTGAAGCAGGAGTTGGCCTTGCCGTTGTACGCGCCATTGCGGGGCGATGCGGTGGTCGAGGCGTGGCGATAGACGGTAGCGCCGGGCCATGCCCGGCGAGCGCAGCGGTGCGAAAGGCCGCCGGGCATGGCCCG
>NZ_JBHZOP010000118.1:0-14053 GCF_042787595.1 Stenotrophomonas sp. YIM B13575
ATCGCGTTCCGCCGGGCATGGCCCGGCGCTACCAGGGCTTGTGGGCAACCGATTCATCGGTAGCGCCGGGCCATGCCCGGCGGAACGCGGAGTTCACCGCGGCACGTCCACCACATTGTTTAGCCGCGTCACTTCCTCACCGCCGTCGGCCAGCGCAACGCGCACGCGCAGGCCACTGCGATCACCAGCCGGCAACGGCAACGACACCACCGTCGTCTTCGGCAACAGGTCAGTCGGTGCAGCCATCGCCGGCACTTCGGTGCGTGCGATCTCGCGGCCCCGTGCATCTTCCAGCACCGCCACGCCCACGCCGCTGGCCACATGCCCAAGGCCGTGCACCGTCACGTGTACCTGGCGCCCGTCCATCCGCACATCACCACGGCCCACACCCAGGTCCGGGCGTGTTTCCACCGGCGTCCCCGCAGACACACGCTCGAACTCGAATACCTCGGTGCGCCCAGGCTGGAACTGCATCGCAACCGACGCACTCGTTTCCAACTGCACCACGCGTTCGCGCGGCGTGCCGTCGATGCGGCCATCGCCGTCGGCATCCATGCCACTACGCACGCGCCATGACCCGCTGGCCACGTTCCAACCGGTCATGTCAGCGGTGATCACGCGCGCGCCGAGGTTGTGGCTGGTGACCGTGAAGTGCTCGCGCGAGGGCGCATGCACCAGCAGTGCCACCTGTTCGGCGGCACCCTCACGATCGAAGCGCCAGCTGACGGTGTGACCGGGCCAACTCTGGTTGCGCTTCAGGGCGATGCCACCCAGCCGTGCACGCTGCAGGAACTCGCTCGGCGCTTCCACCCGGTCGGACCACCAATGGCCCTCGGTGTTCATGTACGCACGTTGCACCTTGGCCTGCAGGCCATCGGCATGCAGTGCGTCGATGTACTTGCGATCGCCGCTGGCCTGCCAGGCCATCAGGCTGGCGAAGCCGGTCTTTCCGGCATCGGCGTCGGCGGTCAGCAGCGGGTACCAGTCCTGCTGCCGGCCCAGCGCTTCCACGTAGTTCTCGCCGAGGTTGGCCAGCGCGCCGGGCCCGCCGCGTTGCACGCGATAGTCGAGGGCCTGCAGGTACTTCGCATCGCCGGTCCAGCGCCATGCCGCCCAGAACGTGTGCATGGTGTCGCCGCTGCCGGAACCGTTGTTGAGTTCGCCGCCACGGGTCTCGCCGGTCGCCCAGTTGATCTCGTTGGGCAGGGTGAAGCGGCCCTTGTCGTCGCTGCCGGCGTGGGCCAGATAGCCATCGGCCAGGCCGATCACCAGCCGGCGCCCGGTCGCGTCGGCGTTGTACTGGCCCAGCAGGAACGCCGGATGCAGCACCGGGAACGAATACGGCTTCTGCCACTGCCAGTTCGGTTCGCGGTAGACCTTGTTGCCACCGAACCAGTTGCTGGAGAACAGCAGATGACCCTGTGGGTTGCGCAGGATGATGCGCTCGTCGAACGCCTTCACCGTTTCCATCAATCGTTCCAGGGTCAGTGGATCACCCCAGTTGAGGTAGAGCATCGCGCTGTTGGTGTTGATGCCTTCCTCGTAGGCATGCAGCTCATCGGTCTCGATGGTGCTCAGGCCATTGCTGAACATGCCATTGCGGTACACCGCATCGGACAATGCGGTCAGCGAGGCATTCAGGCGGTCCGGCTGCACGCCCATCAGGGCCAGCCCCGGCCATTGCTGGGTCAGGTCGGAATCGTCGGAGATGCCACCACCGAAATCGCCGTAGGCCACCTGGCGCTGATCGATCCACCAGTCGACGAACTGCCGCACCTGGGCCAGATCCTGCACCTGATGGAATGCCCACGCCGGTACACCGTTTGGCACCTCCGGCGCGGTGTACGGTGGTCGGCCCTGGCTGTTGTAGCTGATGTAGTTCCAGTACAACCGGCCCAGTTCGTGGTCCGGGTCCACCCGCAGCAGGTCGCTCAGGTCCGCGTATACGCGCGCATACAGGCGCTGGCGCTTGGAGGTGGTGTGTTCCTCCACCAGGAAGCCCCAGTTGTCGCGCACCTGGTTGAAGCGGTCGGCCACATGCTCCTTGATCGCCTCGGCGCGTGGCTTGAACACCAGCCGCACCTGCGCACCGTCCAGCGACGCCGCATCGAAGCCGGGCGCAGTCGAGGCGATGCTCAGCCACAGGCTGTCGGGCGTCAGGATGCGGTCGCGCAGGTCCAGCCACAACGTGCGCTTCTGCCCGGGCTGCACCGAGACCGAAACATCGATCATGTCGCGCGCCGGCCAGATCGGATCCTTGATGCGGATGTTCAGCGGGATCAGCCCATCGTGCGTGGCCGGCAGGTCCAGTGCGGGGATGTCGATGGCCACGCCGTCCAGGCCGTCATGCATGTTTTCCCAGCTGTAGGCCCAGCTGCGGATCAACGGCTGGTTGGCCGGCGCATCACCCACGCCGGAGGGAATCAGCACGTGCACGATCGGCTTCGGCTGGGCCGGCAGCGTGTCGGCGCTGCGGCGCCGCGAGCCTGCGCCCTTCGGCAGCGCCATCACCGTGCTGCGTTCGGCCAGCGGATAGCGGCCGTCGATGTAACGGCGCAGCGTGTCCAGGTTGGTGTAGTCGGGCAGCGCCTGGCTGTCGATGACATAGGTCTGCTTGACCGTGCCATCGGGCTCGGCGCCTTCGCGCACGTCGTACGCCCAGATTTCCTGGATCGGCGTCTCCTGTTCAACGTTGCTGAAACGCAGCACGCCCCCGGTCTGTGCCGGAATGTCGTCGACGCTGCGCACCACGCCTTGGGGACGCGTTGCCAGCACCTGCGTGGCGTGCGCCGCATCGCGGCCGTGGGCCAGCGTGCCGAACGCCGCACCGCGGATCTCCACACGGTTGACGGTCTCGCCGGCCGGAACGGTGAGGTCCAGATGCTGGCCGCTTTCCACGTAGGTGTTCCAGTCCGGCAACTGGAAGTAGTCGTTGCGGCCGGGCAGCCGCGAGCGGTTGTAGACACCGGGCCAGGTGGTTTCGGCGATGCCGTCGGTGGCCTTCCACATCCACGCCTTCATATCGCGGGTATCGGCAAATTCGATCTTGCGGATGCGCGTGCTGGCTGCGGTCAATGCCGGTGGCGGTGCGCCGTCCCAGCCGAAGCGATGACGCCAGGCGCGGTCATCGCTGGCGCCGGCAACGGCGCTGGTGACGGCCTTGCCACGCGCGAGCGCACTGACGGCCGCAGCATCAAGCATGCGGTCGTACACGCGGATGTGCTGGAAATCACTGCCGCGCAGGAAGTTGTAGCGGCTCTGCACCTGGTAGGGCGCCATCACCCGTCCGGCCAGGCCGAGCTGGTCCAGGGCCGCATCGTAGTCACCGCTGGCCTGCACACGCGCCACCTCGCGACCATCGACGAACAGGCGTACGCCCTGGTCTTCATCCCAGGCGAAGGCCAGGTGCAGCCACTGGTCCGCGCGTGGCGGCGTGTCCATGCGGAACGACACACGCGTGCGGGCAAGGTTGGCATCGGTGACGAACGCATCGAAGCCATGCCCGTTCCAGTCGATGCGCAGCCAGGCCATGTCCCAGCTGCTGTGGTCGGCATAGCCGACGCGGAAGATCACGAACGGTGCATCGCCCACCGCGTAGCGCGCGCGCCAGTCGAAGGCGAGGGTGCCGCGCTGGGCGAGGATGTTGCCGGGCGCATCCCAGGCCAGTACGCCGTCGTCCTGCCATTGGATCGCCTTGCCGCGTGCTCCGTCGTCGACGATGTCGACCTTGTCGCGGAAGTTCGGCACCGCCTCACCCTGCGCCACCACGGCCTCAAGACCCTTGCCGGCATCGACGTGGAACAGCAGCGTGGGTGCATCGGTAGCGGCCATCGCGGGGCCGGCAGCCAAGGCCACCGCCAGCAACAGGCAGCGGGACAGGGTCGAGCGGTGCGGCATCAGGCGTTTCCTTTCAACGGGCGACGGCCGGCAAGGGCCGCCGGACCGTAGCAAGGCCACGCCGCGACGGCACCTTGCGGCGCAGCAGCGGTCGTGGCGAACGACGGCGTGCCGGGTGGCACGCCGCCGGCGTTGCTCAGAACTTGTAGCGCAGCCCCAGCAGGTACTGGCGGCCGGTCTCGGTGTACTGCAGCGGCAGGCGACCGGTCAGCGGCGAGTACACCCACTCGTCGGACGCCTCGTTGGTCAGGTTGATGCCTTCCAGGCTCAGTTCCAGCTGGTCGCTGATCTTGTAGCGGATGGACGCATCGAACACCGTGGTACCGGTCATGCCGTGGTAGCCATCGAGGTTGAAGCCGGTTTCCTGGCCCGGTGCCTGGGTCAGGTAGTCATCGCGGTTGGTGGCCGAGATGCGCCCGGCGAACTTCTCGCCTTCATAGAACAGCGTGGCGTTCCACGACGACTTCGACAGGCCGGTCAGGTCGGTCTTCATCACCGGCTGCCCGGCCGCGTTGATGTACTGGATCTTCGATTCCACCCAGGTGTAGTTCAACTGCACGCCCAGGTTCGCCCACTTGCCCGGCAGGAAGGTGAAGGGCTGGGTGTAGTTGGCCTCCACGCCGTGCAGTTCGCCGCCGGGGGTGTTGACCGGCTTGCTGTAGGTGAAGTCATCGGTGGCCGAGGCGCCGGTGCCGACCAGCAGCGAAGCCGGCAGGCCGCTGTCGCTGTACGGGCGCACTTCGCGGGTGGTCTGCACGAAGCTCTCGATGTCCTTGTAGAACAGGCCGATGCCGGCCATCGCGCCTTCGGCGAAGTACCACTCGAAGCCGAGGTCGACATTGGTCGCACGGATCGGATCCAGTACCGGGTTGCCACTGGAAATGGTGCGTGCGCCACCGGCCACCGCCACCGTCGCGCCCGGCGTCAGGCTGCCCAGCCCCGGACGGCTCATCACCTTGGCCGCACCCAGGCGGATGAGGAAGTCCGGAGTGACTTCAGCCACCAGGTTGAACGAGGGCAGGGTGTCGTCGTAGGTGCGGCTGACCGTGGTTTCGACGGTGCCGTTGGCCAGCGTCGACTGCCCGGTGGACGACTGCTTGGTGCGCACGTAGCGCACGCCGAAGTTGCCCGACAGCGGCAGCGAACCCAGTTCGGTGGAGAACTCACCCATCAGGTAGGCGCCACGGTCCTTCTCTTCAACGCTGCGCACGTTGTTGGCGCGCGGGGCAACGGCGAAGGTGCCGCTGTTGCTGTAGATGTCCAGCTGTTCGGCGATCGCATCCAGGTCGGGCACGACCCAGTTCGACGGACTGCCGCTGATGCCCTTCAGTCCGGCCTGCTCGGTCAGGTTCACCGGCACGATCTTGCTGCCGCCGGCGAAGTTGGGCACGGCCAGTTCGCTGGCGCGGCGCAGTTCGACCGTCTTGAACGTGTAGTCCTTGGCCAGCACGCCGCCCTTCAGGCGGAAGCCCGGGCTGATGTTCCAGTTGAAGTCGATCTGGCCGGTGTCGAAGTCGTTGTCCACGTACTGCGGACGCAGGCGGATCTCGGCCAGTTCCCAGCCGTTGGGATTGGTCGGGTCGATGCCGTAGTTGAGCACCGGCGCACGGCTGTTGCCACGGTAGTCGTAGCTGTAACCCTTGACGTCGTACTTGTCCATGATGACGGTGGTCTGCACCGGGTTCTCGTGCTTGGAGCGCGAGATGCCGAGCTTGCCGGACAGGGTGAAGTCATCGCCGAAGCGGTGCTGGCCGTTCAGCGCGATCTGCTTGAACTCGGTGCTCCACTCGTCGTGGCGGTTCTCGGTGCGGATGTCGACGTTGTCGAATTCACCGTAGAGCAATGCGTTGTCGCGGATCTCGCCGTTCTTGACGATGGTGGTCGGCTTGCCCGACAGGCGTGCGCTCGCATTGGCGCCGCGGCTGAAGGAGATCGCTTCGATGTAGTGCTCGTCGCGCGTCGCATCGATCTTCGAGTACAGCGCATCCAGCGAGATCTCGGTGGCGTCGTTCGGCTTCCACTGCAGCGAACCGGTTACGCCCAGCCGCTTCTGTTCGTGTTCCATCTGCACGTAGCGCGGGAAGCGCGGATGGAACACGTTGGCGCCACGCGCGGCGGCGAACGGCGAGGACGCGGCGAAGTTGCCGTTGCTCGGGCCGTTGGCCCAGCGGCCGGTGTTGGAACCTTCCTCCAGCGCCTGGCGCTCGGAATAGGCCACCGACAGCAAGGCGCCGAAGGTGCCATCGGCGAAGGTGTTGGAGACCAGCGCGGCGATGCGCGGGTCGGCCTTCTCGGCCATCGCGTTGTAGCTGGCCTGGCCACTGGCGGCGAAGGTGAAGCCGTCGTAGTCGAACGGACGCGCGGTGCGCAGATCGACGGTAGCGCCCAGCGAGCCTTCCTCGACGTCGGCCGAGGCGGTCTTGCGCACCAGCAGCTGCGAGAACAGGTCCGAGGCGAACACGTTGAAGTCGAAACCACGGCCGCGGTTGGTGCCGCCGCTCTGGTCGCCGGCGCCGACCGTGGTCAGCGCTTCCATGCCGTTGATGCGCACGCGGGTGAATTCCGGGCCGAGGCCACGCACCGAGATGTTGCGGCCTTCGCCGGCCTCTCGGGTGATGACCACACCGGGGATGCGCTGCAGCGACTCGGCCAGGTTCAGGTCGGGGAACTTGCCGATGTCTTCGGCAACGATGGCATCGACCACGCCGGCTTCGCCGCGCTTGATGTCCAGCGCCTTCTCCACGCTGGCGCGGTAGCCGGTGACGGTGACCGTATCCAGGTCGGTGGCGTTCGGGTTGGCGCTCTGCTGCTGCGCGCCGGCGTTGCCTGCCAGGGCCAGTGCGACGGCCATCGCGAGCAAGGTAACCGGTGTCTTTTTTTCATGATTCCGAGAATGCATGCCTTTCCCCTCTCCCAAAGGTCTGGTATCGCGGCTGTTTCAGCGTGATGACACCGCTGGTCAGGCCGGACGTTAACAGCACGTTCCCGATCCGGCATCTTGCACCGCAACAGATCTGAAATGTCTCCAAGACGCTTGCAGGACAATGCTTCCAACAGTTTGGTAGGCTTAGGGCAAGGCTGGGCGGGATTGAAATGACACCGCTAGCCAAATCCACGCCCCACGCGTGGTCCACAACCACGCCGCCCAGTGTCACATGCGGGCGGCACGCGTGAAGGAGCAGAAATGGGTCGTATCGTGTGTTTCGGGGAATTGCTGCTGCGCCTGGGTGCACCCGGTCGCGAACTGCTGCTGCAGTCGCCGCAGCTGCAGGTGCACGTCGGCGGCGCCGAGGCGAACGTGGCTGTCTCGCTGTCCCGCTTTGGACATGACGTGGCCATGGTCAGCACCGTCGCCGGCAACGCGCTCGGCGCGCATGCGCTGGCCGAACTGCGCCGGCATGGCGTCGATACGCGCAGCGTGCGCGAGGATGCCGACGGCCGCATGGGCCTGTATTTCCTGACCACCGGCGCGGTGCAACGGGCCAGTGAAGTGGTCTATGACCGTGCCGATTCCGCATTCGCCAACAGCACCGCCGCCGACTACGACTGGCCGGCGCTGCTGAAGGGCGCGCAGTGGCTGCACCTGTCCGGGGTCAGCCCGGCGCTGGGTCCGGACGTGGCCCAGGCCACGCTGGCTGCAGCGCGCGCCGCCCGTGCGCTGGGCGTGCGCGTGTCCTTCGACGGCAACTTCCGGCCGAAGCTGTGGCAGCGCTGGGGCGGTGATGCGCAGGCGATCCTGCACGAACTGTTCGCGCAGGCCGACATCGTGTTCGCCGACTACCGCGATATCGAAGTCATCCTCGGCCAGCGGTTCGAACAGGCCGACGTGGTCGCGCGCGTGGAAGCGGCAGCCGCAGCGGCATTCGACGCATTCCCGCAGCTGCAGTGGCTGGCCTGCACCCAGCGGCAGACGCTGAGCGTGGACCACCATGCGCTGGGCGCGCTGCTGCTGGGCCGCGATGGCACCCGTGCGCAGGCACCGGTGCGCCAGCTGCAGGGCATCGTCGACCGCATCGGCGGTGGTGATGCCTTCGCGGCAGGCATCCTGCATGGCATCCTGTCCGCCTTCGATGCCGACGCCACCGTGCGCTTCGGCCTGGCCGCCGGGGGCCTGAAGCACTCCATTCCCGGCGATTTCAATCCCGTCAGCGAAGCTGATGTGTTGGCCCTGATGGGCGAGGAGCGATTCGATGTCCGGCGCTGATCCACGCGTTCGTGCGGTACTGAAACTGGCACCGGTGATTCCGGTGTTCACCCCCGATGACATCGACGATGCGGTGCAGGTCGCGCAGGCACTGTTCCGTGGTGGCCTGCCGGTGATCGAGGTGACCCTGCGCACGCCACGCGCGCTGGAGGCCATCAAGGCCATGGTCGAAGCGGTGCCGGATGCGGTGATCGGTGCCGGCACTGTGCTCGATGCTGCACAGATGCAGGCCGTGAAGGAAGCCGGCGGCCGCTTCGCGGTATCGCCCGGGGCGACGACACGGCTGTACGCCGCCGCACGCGATGCCGATCTGCCCTACCTGCCGGGTGTGGCTACCGGCTCGGAGCTGATCGTCGGCCTGGAACATGGCCTGGATACCTTCAAGTTCTTCCCCGCCGTGCAGGCCGGGGGTGCCGCGATGCTGTCGGCATGGCACGGCCCGTTTGCTGATGTGCGCTTCTGCCCGACCGGCGGCATCAGCGCGCAGACCGCCAGCCAGTTCCTGCACCTGCCCAACGTGCTGTGCGTGGGCGGCTCCTGGCTGACCACCGCCGCGCTGATGCAGACCCGCGACTGGGACAGCGTCGAGCGCCTGGCGCGCGAGGCCGCGGTGCTGGCCAGCTGATTCCTTGGCCCCTGCTGGAGCCGGGCACAGGCCCGGCGCCAGCGCATCCGCTCAGCCGCGTGGCGTACCCAGCCGCCGATACAGAGTGCTGCGGTTGATCCCCAGCCGCTTGGCGGCCACGCTGACGTTGCCCTGGCAATCAGCCAGCGCCTGACGCATGGCCGCCTCGGCGATTTCTTCCAGCGCACCGCTGGCAGGCAGTGCTGGCGCGGCCGTCGTGCCAGCACGTACGTCCGCCGGCAGCAGCTGCGGATCCACCGCTTGACCCGGCTCAGCCAGGGCGGCCAGCGTACGCAGGCAGGCGCTCAGCTGGCGCAGGTTGCCGGGCCAGGCATGGGCCAGCAGTGCTGCGCGCGCCTGCGCAGACAACACGTGGCCCTGTCCCAGCCGCTGCCACAGGGCATCCACCACGGCACCGCGATCAGGATGCTGCCGCAGCGGTGCCAGGGTCACCACGTGGTCGGCGATGCGGTAATACAGATCCGCACGGAAGCGACCGGCGTCCACCGCCTGCGGCAGTTCGCAGTGGCTGGCGCAGACCAGCGCGAAATCCAGTTTCACCGGCTTGCCACCGCCCAGCGGTGACAGCTCGCGCTCCTGCAGCACGCGCAGCAGACGCGGTTGCAGCGCCAGCGGCATGTCGCCGATCTCATCGAGGAACAACGTGCCGCCCTCTGCCTGCCGCAGCAGGCCCGGGCTGCCCTGGCGGCGTGCACCGGTAAAGGCGCCGTCCTCGTAACCGAACAGTTCTGCTTCGATCAGGCCTTCCGGCAACGCCGCGCAGTTCACCGCGACGAAGGGCTTACCGGCACGCGTGCTGCGTGCGTGCAGTTCGCGCGCGAAGACTTCCTTGCCGGTGCCGGTCTCGCCCTGCAGCAGCACCGGCAACCCGGCCTGCAGCACACGCCCGGCGGTGGCCAGCTGCTGTTGCTGTGCGGTATCGAACAGTGGCCCCTGCGCGCGAGCCGGCAACGGCGCGGTCGCCGCCGGCGTGGCCACACTGCGTCGCGACGCGCGTGCTTCGCGCACGCCGTACAGACGACGACCCTGGCGATCAAGCAGCACGCCGTCATCGGCCAGCCGTGACAGCGGTTGTTCGAACAGTGCTTCGTACGGCGTGCGGCCGATGTCCTGCCGATCGAGCCCGAACAGGGACAGGCCGGCACGATTGGCTGCGACCAGGCGACCGCCGCGGAAGCCGAGCACACCCTCGCGCGCACTGCCGAGCAGCGCGGGTTGATGATGCAGGCGCAGCAGCTCGCAGTCGGCCAGGCCGTCGGCGAAACCGCGGTGCTCGATCTGCGCTACCGCCTGCCGCACCAGCGCCAGCGCGTGCACGTGTGGCAGCCGCGCGTCGCCCGAAACATCGAGCACACCCAGGCACTGCCCGTAGGGATCGAGGATCGGCACCGCCGAACAGGTGAGGATGCCGTGCGGCGCGAAGTAGTGCTCGCCGCCACGCACCTGCAGCGCGCGCCCGTCGACCAGCGCGGTGCCGATCGCGTTGGTGCCGACCGTGCCCTCGTCCCAGCGCATGCCCGGCATCAGTGCGACACGACCGGCCTTGTCGAGGAAACCGGTGCTGCCTTCAGCGTCGAGAATCCAGCCGTCTTCATCGGTCAGCAGCACGATGCTGCCGCTGTGGGTCATTTCCGCCGCCAACCCATCCAGCTCAGGGCGCGCCTGTCGCCACAGGCGCTCGCGGCGCTGGCGCAGTTCGCGCAGGCGGTGGTCGGTCAGTGGTTCGGCGGCCGGCTGCGCATCCACCAGCAGGCCGTGCCGCTGGCAGCGTTGCCAGGAATGCAGGATCGCCTCCGGCACCGCGCCGACCGGGGCAGCGCCGCGCTCGAAGAAACTGCGCCGGGCACTGCCCAGGCGGGGATCGGGAGCAAGCGGGGACACCGACAGCCTCCTGTGTCGCACATTGCGACAGTTGTTGCGGGACCTGTCCCGATTAACAGCACACCCCGCGCCGGCCTGCAACGGCCGCGCTTGCTGCACTGCCGCAGCCTGCGCCACACGATGACCGATGGCCGGGCGATGAAGGCGTGATGCAGCGCAGCAGGCCAGGGTTGGCATCGTCCTTGCGCCTGTGGAGGTACCACGCCCATCGCAGGAACCGCCATGAACGCCCTACCGTCCACCCGCCCGCATGCCACCGATCCGCGCTCCCTGTTCAAGCCGCGCTATGGCAACTACATCGGTGGCGAATGGATCGCCCCGCGCAGCGGCCAGTACTTCGACAACCTCTCGCCGGTGAACGGCCAGGTGTTCACTGAAGTGGCCCGCTCCAACGCCGAGGATATCGACGCCGCACTCGATGCCGCGCACGCCGCCAAGGACGCCTGGGGCCGCACATCGGCCGCCCACCGTGCACTGCTGCTCAACCGCATCGCCGATCGCATCGAACAGAACCTGGAACTGCTGGCCCATGCCGAGACCTGGGACAACGGCAAGCCGATCCGCGAGACGCTCAACGCCGACGTGCCGCTGATGGCCGACCACTTCCGCTATTTCGCCGGTTGCCTGCGCGCGCAGGAAGGCAGCCTGTCGCAGATCGACGACGACACCGTGGCCTACCATTTCCACGAACCGCTGGGCGTGGTCGGGCAGATCATTCCGTGGAACTTCCCGCTGCTGATGGCGGCCTGGAAGCTGGCGCCGGCACTGGCCGCGGGCAACTGCGTGGTGCTCAAGCCAGCCGAGCAGACTCCCGCGTCGATCCTGGTGCTGATGGAGGTGATCGGCGACCTGCTGCCGCCGGGCGTGCTCAACGTGGTCAACGGCTTCGGCCTGGAGGCGGGCAAGCCGCTGGCCAGCAGCCCGCGCATCGCCAAGATCGCCTTCACCGGCGAGACCTCCACCGGCCGCCTGATCATGCAGTACGCCAGCCAGAACCTGATTCCGGTGACGCTGGAACTGGGCGGCAAATCGCCGAACCTGTTCTTCGCCGACGTGATGGCCGAGGACGATGATTTCCTCGACAAAGCCGTGGAAGGCTTCGTCATGTTCGCCTTCAACCAGGGCGAGGTCTGCACCTGCCCGTCGCGCGCGCTGGTGCAGGAATCGATCTACGAACGCTTCATGGAGCGCGTGCTGGAACGCGTGGCAGCGATCCGGCAGGGCAATCCGCTGGACCCGAACACCATGGTGGGTGCGCAGGCGTCGGCCGAACAGCTGGAGAAGATCCTGTCCTACATCGCCATCGGCCGCGAGGAAGGCGCCGAGGTGCTGATTGGCGGCGACAAGGCTGCGCTCGGTGGCGACCTGGCCGGCGGCTTCTATGTGCAGCCGACCGTGTTCAAGGGCCACAACGGCATGCGCGTGTTCCAGGAGGAGATCTTCGGGCCGGTGGTGTCGGTGACCACCTTCAAGACCGAAGAAGAAGCGCTGCAGATCGCCAACGACACGCTGTACGGGCTGGGTGCCGGCGTCTGGAGCCGCGATGCCGCGCGCCTGTACCGGGTGGGCCGTGCGATCCAGGCCGGGCGGGTATGGACCAACTGCTACCACGCCTACCCGGCACACGCCGCGTTCGGCGGCTACAAGCAGTCCGGCATCGGCCGCGAGAACCACCGGATGATGCTCGACCACTACCAGCAGACCAAGAACCTGCTGGTCAGCTACGCACCGAAGAAGCTCGGCTTCTTCTGATTCTGAGGATTGATCGGGATCAAGGCGCGGGCATGGGGCCGGCGCCATCCTGTCTGCAAGCGCACTACGGAGAAGCACGCATGAACAGAACCATGAAGGCCGCCGTCGTCCGTGAGTTCGGCAAGCCGCTGGTCATCGAAGAAGTCGTGGTACCGCGCCCGGGGGCGGGCGAGGTGCTGGTCAAGATCGAGGCCTGTGGCGTCTGCCACACCGACCTGCACGCCGCCGAGGGCGACTGGCCGGTGAAACCGAACCCGCCGTTCATCCCCGGCCACGAGGGCGTGGGGCACGTCGTGGCCGTGGGAGGCGGGGTAGGGCACATCAAGGAAGGTGACAGGGTCGGCATCCCCTGGTTGTACTCGGCGTGTGGCCATTGCGAACACTGCCTGGGAGGCTGGGAAACGCTGTGCGAAACGCAGCGCAATACCGGCTACTCGGTCAACGGCGGCTTCGCCGAGTACGCACTGGCCGATGCCAACTATGTCGGCCTGCTTCCGAAGGAAGTGGGCTTCGTGGAGATCGCGCCGGTGCTGTGCGCGGGCGTCACCGTGTACAAGGGCCTGAAGGTCACCGACACCAAGCCCGGTGATTGGGTGGCCATTTCCGGCATCGGCGGCCTCGGCCACATGGCCGTGCAGTACGCCCGCGCGATGGGCCTGAACGTTGCAGCGGTGGACGTGGACGACGCCAAGCTGGCCCTGGCAAGGCGCCTGGGCGCGCAGGTCACCGTCAACGCGCGCACCACCGATCCGGCCGCGTTCCTGAAGAAGGAAATCGGCGGCGCGCATGGTGCACTGGTCACCGCGGTTTCGCCCAAGGCGTTCGAACAGGCGCTGGGGATGGTCCGTCGCGGCGGCACGGTCTCGCTCAACGGCCTGCCTCCGGGCAACTTCCCGCTGGACATCTTCGGCATGGTGCTCAACGGCGTCACCGTGCGCGGCTCGATCGTCGGCACCCGCCTGGACCTGCAGGAGTCGCTGCGGTTCGCCGCAGAAGGCAAGGTTGCGGCAACGGTCAGCACCGACCGCCTGGAGAACGTCAACGAGGTGTTCGCGCGCATGCACGCCGGCACCATCGAAGGCCGCGTGGTGATCGACTTCGCTGCCTGACCCCCTGTGCATGGCCGCCGTGCCCGTTCCCCTCTCCCACGGGCACGGCGGCCATGCCGATCCACCGGCAGCGCCGGGCAGCCTGGCGGCCGTACAATGCGCGCATGCCCGGCACGCTCAAGACCATCTTTCTCTCGTTGCTCGCCCTGATCGGCGCGCTGCTCGCGCTGGCCCTGGTCAGCAGTGCCGCCGGCTGGCTGCCGTCGCTGCTGGGCCTGACGCCGGGAAGCGAGGCGCAGCTCGGCTGGGACCTGGCGTTCACCGTGCTCGGCGGCATCGCCGCCATCGCCTTTGCCACCTACTACGCGCCGTGCTGGCCACGTGCGCATGGCACCTCGATCTGGTCGTTGCTGGTACTCGGCGCGGGCTATGGCCTGTGGATGATGGGGGGCGATTTCCCACAGTGGTTCGTCATCGGCCTGCTGGTTTCGCTGCCGGTGCAGTTGCTGGTCGGCTGGTGGTTCGGTCGTCGCGCATCGCGCGATCCGCGCTGAGCGGATACCGGTAGTGCCGGCCGCTGGCCGGCCACCTCGATGATCCTGCAGTTGCCGGCCAGCGGCCGGC